>NZ_JBPXKC010000017.1:0-363 GCF_054558355.1 Aquirufa sp. OSTEICH-129A
ATTGGTGGAGAATAACGGATTCGAACCGTTGACCCCCTGCGTGCAAGGCAGGTGCTCTAGCCAGCTGAGCTAATCCCCCAATTTTAATTGGGTTTTAATGTTAATCTCTTCATTCATTAGACTCGTTTGTCTAATGCGGTACGCTCAATTTCTTCGAGTGGAGATAACGGATTCAACACGGAATGTAATTCCGTTGACCCCCTGCGTGCAAGGCAGGTGCTCTAGCCAGCTGAGCTAATCCCCCGTTATTGGCTTTCATCTCTAGCTTGCCCCAACCTTATTTGTTGGTGGGCCTGCGTGGACTCGAACCACGGACCTCTACATTATCAGTGTAGCGCTCTAACCACCTGAGCTACAAGCCCG
>NZ_JBPXKC010000018.1:0-357 GCF_054558355.1 Aquirufa sp. OSTEICH-129A
CCACCGCTGATGGAACAGTTACTCTTACTCGTAAGACAGGTACTGGTACATTAGGTGGTACACTTACAGGTACCATTACTTCTGGATCTAGTGCAGTTACCATCTCAGGTGTTACTTATACCAAAGCTGAAACGGGTGTAGTTTTAACTGCAACAGGAACTGGTGCTGGTAGTAATGTAGCAGCCAAAGTTGGTGATTCTAATGCATTCACTGTTGTGGCTGGTGCTGCAGATGCTGCCATTTCTACCTTAACTCCTACTTCGGCTAGTATCGTGGCGGACGGTTCTACTACTCAAGTTTTAACCGTGACTGCTAAAGATGCCAATGGAAATAATTTAACTGCTGGCGGTGCTACTG
>NZ_JBPXKC010000019.1:0-349 GCF_054558355.1 Aquirufa sp. OSTEICH-129A
TTGACTTTGCTCTTACTATTAAAATAAGAATTGTCATTATCCTTGTCTTGAATGCTATTTTTCTCTTCATAACCACTTTAAATAGTTATGAACTTTTTCCTTTTATCAACACGTCAAAGAACTCTTTGTAATCAAGTTACCTACTCGCTTAAAAAAACTTAGACAAAAAAAATTTGAACTCTTTTAAGTTCGCCTCTTTTTTATCATCTACTTTAATAAGCTTTTGGCCTCTCATACTTCGAACGACTGCCGTTGTAGTCGCTAAATCGGAGTGCAAAGATGTAGGTTTATTTTCCTTATTCCAAATCTAGATTCAAAAAAAATTCACTTTTATTGTCAAAGCCCCGAT
>NZ_JBPXKC010000020.1:0-348 GCF_054558355.1 Aquirufa sp. OSTEICH-129A
TTCCATCACTAGTTAAATTAGCTACTCCACTTGTAAAGTCTCCAGCTTGATTCAATACATTGGTTCCTCCAGATCCTAAACCAGTCACCGTTCCTCCTAAGGAATTAGTCACCGTTACATTGTTTGCCGAGGCATCAAATCCAGTAGCAGTATTACCATAAGCATCTTGTGCAGTTAATGTATTCGTTCCTGTAAAGGCTGTGCCATTAATCTGCGGACTCGCTAAGCTTACTGCCAATTTCGTCATCGTCGATGAACCAACTGTCACATTCAAAGTTCCGCCTGTGTTCGAGTTAATTGTACCATCACTCGCATTCACCGTAGCTGATTCTGCTTTGTACAAAATCA
>NZ_JBPXKC010000021.1:0-318 GCF_054558355.1 Aquirufa sp. OSTEICH-129A
GACTCGCTGTAGCTACCCCATTCGTGAAGCTCACACTCGTCGCTGTACCAAAGTCTGTACCCTCTACTTTTGGTGAGGTCGCTGGAGATGATGAACTATTCGCTCCACTGAAAGTTAAGCTCTTACTACCCGTATAGCCACTCGCCGTATTGCCACTCGCATCTTTTGCCGTAATCGTAATCGTTTGACTGCCTCCCGCTGTTTGCGTGCCACTTCCCGTGATGATGAACTTCGTAGCTGAACCTGCTCCAATCGTCACATTGCCACTCGTTACGGCACTACCCGTCGCTGGAGTGAAGGTAAACGTGCCCACTCCTG